>NZ_PDZK01000018.1:0-561 GCF_002735655.1 Janthinobacterium sp. BJB446
CGGATCAAAGTGTGTTTGCTCACTCCCCGCAGCTTATCGCAAGCTACTACGTCCTTCATCGCCTGTAATCGCCAAGGCATCCACCATGTGCACTTATTCGCTTGTCCCTATAACGTTAGCCTCTGATAACCGAAATCATCAAAGAGCGCTACAGGGATAAGAAAGTACAACGTTGTTGCTTGTTTGTTGATACATACAATCATTACCCATCGATTCACCTTTTACGGCAAACCGATCAATAAATAATCTTTACTTCTTCCAGATTGTTAAAGAACGAAACAGCTTTGATCGCTAAAAGATCAAACCTAAACCTAACTGGCTTACGTTTGCACTTTCGAGTAAAACTTTGGTGGAGGATGACGGGATCGAACCGACGACCCCCTGCTTGCAAAGCAGGTGCTCTCCCAGCTGAGCTAATCCCCCGGGAATTTGTACTGGTAGGGCTGGTTGGACTCGAACCAACGACCCCCGCGTTATCAACACGGTGCTCTAACCAGCTGAGCTACAGCCCCAACGCGGAACTACTACGACTACTGTTTCTTCTTCATTTAACAGCCGATA
>NZ_PDZK01000019.1:0-559 GCF_002735655.1 Janthinobacterium sp. BJB446
CTTAACCGTAAGGAGGGCGCTTACCACGGTAGGATTCGTGACTGGGGTGAAGTCGTAACAAGGTAGCCGTATCGGAAGGTGCGGCTGGATCACCTCCTTTCTAGAGTTTGCACGAATCAGGTAACTGGTTCACGCATCAAATGTTCACACTTATCGGCTGTTAATATAAAGAACAGCATTTGGGGCTGTAGCTCAGCTGGTTAGAGCACCGTGTTGATAACGCGGGGGTCGTTGGTTCGAGTCCAACCAGCCCTACCAGTTTCTGTAGTCTGGAAATACCCATAGGGGGATTAGCTCAGCTGGGAGAGCACCTGCTTTGCAAGCAGGGGGTCGTCGGTTCGATCCCGTCATCCTCCACCAAAAGTTCAAACGTAAGTTGATCACACTGGTGATTGAATTTAGGTTTGGTCTTTTCGAGACCAAGTGCTGTATGTTCTTTAACAATCTGGAAGAAGTAAAGATTATTTATTGATCGGTTTGCCGTAAAAGGTGAATCGATGGGTAATGATTGTATGTATCAACAAACAAGCAACAACGTTGTACTTTCTTATCCCTGTAG
>NZ_PDZK01000020.1:0-543 GCF_002735655.1 Janthinobacterium sp. BJB446
AGCTTAACCGTAAGGAGGGCGCTTACCACGGTAGGATTCGTGACTGGGGTGAAGTCGTAACAAGGTAGCCGTATCGGAAGGTGCGGCTGGATCACCTCCTTTCTAGAGTTTGCACGAATCAGTAATGGTTCACGCATCAAATGTTCACACTTATCGGCTGTTTAATTAAGAAGAAACAGTAGTCGTAGTAGTTCCGCGTTGGGGCTGTAGCTCAGCTGGTTAGAGCACCGTGTTGATAACGCGGGGGTCGTTGGTTCGAGTCCAACCAGCCCTACCAGCTAATTAGTAATATCTCAGGGGGATTAGCTCAGCTGGGAGAGCACCTGCTTTGCAAGCAGGGGGTCGTCGGTTCGATCCCGTCATCCTCCACCAAAGTTTTACTCGAAAGTGCAAACGTAAGCCGGTCAACAAGATTTGGGTTTAGGTTTGATCTTTTAGCGATCAAAGCTGTTTCGTTCTTTAACAATCTGGAAGAAGTAAAGATTATTTATTGATCGGTTTGCCGTAAAAGGTAAATCGATGGGTAATGATTGTATGTATCAA
>NZ_PDZK01000021.1:0-538 GCF_002735655.1 Janthinobacterium sp. BJB446
CTGATTCGTGCAAACTCTAGAAAGGAGGTGATCCAGCCGCACCTTCCGATACGGCTACCTTGTTACGACTTCACCCCAGTCACGAATCCTACCGTGGTAAGCGCCCTCCTTACGGTTAAGCTACCTACTTCTGGTAAAACCCGCTCCCATGGTGTGACGGGCGGTGTGTACAAGACCCGGGAACGTATTCACCGCGACATGCTGATCCGCGATTACTAGCGATTCCAACTTCATGCAGTCGAGTTGCAGACTACAATCCGGACTACGATACACTTTCTGCGATTAGCTCCCCCTCGCGGGTTGGCGGCGCTCTGTATGTACCATTGTATGACGTGTGAAGCCCTACCCATAAGGGCCATGAGGACTTGACGTCATCCCCACCTTCCTCCGGTTTGTCACCGGCAGTCTCATTAGAGTGCCCTTTCGTAGCAACTAATGACAAGGGTTGCGCTCGTTGCGGGACTTAACCCAACATCTCACGACACGAGCTGACGACAGCCATGCAGCACCTGTGTACTGGTTCTCTTTCGAGCACTCC
>NZ_PDZK01000022.1:0-518 GCF_002735655.1 Janthinobacterium sp. BJB446
TTTGCCAGAACTTGACCACGTTGCACGTCTTCACGCTTGGTGCCGCGCAGCAGCAGACCAACGTTGTCGCCAGCTTGACCTTGGTCCAGCAGTTTGCGGAACATTTCCACGCCGGTGCAAGTCGTTTTGACGGTATCGGTGATACCGACGATTTCGATCTCTTCGCCGACTTTAACAATGCCGCGCTCGATACGACCGGTCACAACGGTACCGCGACCCGAGATCGAGAACACGTCTTCCACTGGCATCAGGAAAGCACCATCAACAGCGCGCTCTGGCGTTGGGATGTATGCATCCAGCGCATCGGCCAGACGCAGCACTGCGTCAACGCCCATTTCGCCTTCTTTGCCTTCCAGCGCCATACGTGCCGAACCTTTGATGATTGGCAGGTCGTCGCCTGGGAATTCGTACTTCGACAACAGCTCGCGCACTTCCATTTCAACCAGTTCCAGCAGCTCTGCGTCGTCGACCAGGTCGCACTTGTTCAGGAACACGATGATGTATGGAACGCCAACTTG